>NC_007515.1 GCF_000012925.1 Geobacter metallireducens GS-15
GGCGGCATGGTCAAGGACATGATCGGACCAGATACAGCCGATAATGTGCGCGGTGTGCAATACCTCATGGTGGCTTAGTTCGTCCGGTTTCGCCACAACCCCCCCTTTTTTTTGGTCGGTTCACCTCTCACCTAAATAACAAAGGATCACCAAAAAATGTCTGCCCCCGGCGGCATTAATACCGGTGTACCCCCAATTTACGGTAGAGAGGTATTGTCAGAATGAAAATTATCGAAATATTACGGCTCGTTGCGACTATTTTGAAGGTCATTTATTGGATAACAATTGTGATACTGAAAATCTTGTCTGAGTTTTAACGCCCAAATTTCGTTTTTAAGCGGTTTTCTCGGGACGGTCAAGGGGCATGTAAGGGGTAAAAGATAAAAACGGCTCCTTGGTGTGGTTTTGGCTCTCTCGGCATTATTGCCGGTGTCGGTTTCTGCCTCTGCCGTTTGGGTTGCCCTTGTCTATCATTCTAAGCTCGCCTTTTGATCCCGTCCAGGAGTTGTGGGTTCCGGCGTAGCCGTCGCCGTCCTGGGAGGGGAAGAAACAACGGGGTGGGGCGCCAGCCCCGTTTGCCCCGTTGCATTTTCTGTTTTGATTCGGGGGGTTCCGGAAATTTTCCGTCACTTTTCTCACTGCTAGGGGGGTTGAAGGGGGTCGATCCTCTCCCGAAAAGCGGGGGCGGTTGACCGCTTCGCGCTGTTCTCCCCTCCCTGAGAGGGAGGGGCCGGGGGGTGGGTGCTACTTACCCTGGAAGTTTTCCACAAGTGGGGGTGTCTCTACTAAAAGGCTTTTAAAAAAGCTATAGGCTTATACTATAGGGGAAGCTGTGAAGCCGCATGGTTCAAGGGTTTGATGGGTGGTTTTCCTTCGATTTTCTCACTCGGCAACCTAAATTTTCCTTCGATTTTCTCACTCACGCCCGAAAAAGGAGATAAATTTTCCTTCGATTTTCTCACTCACGCCGCCACCCGTTTAACAGCCTTTTGCACATGGGTAGGGGATGGAAAAAGGGTTAGCTCCTTGGCATTGACGGAGAGCTTTGCATGGGGGTAAACGACCCTAACTTTTTTGAGGGCGTCTTTGAATTTTGTACGGAAGTTGTCTAGGTCGCTTGTCTCTGGGCCGAATTGGCTTTTAAGCTGCGGCCAGGATAACGGATAGGGTGCCGCCAAGTGGCACATACGCAACGTGAGCCACATATAAATGTCTAGGGCCATAGGTGATTGTTTCAGCGCCGCAAGCGCCCTAAGATCAATCGGGAAAGGCGCATTTAACGCCATGGCATAAAAATCTTCTCCCACCACAACAAACGATTCATCTAGGGTGAATTGATCCGGGTTCTTTGTATCCCACCACATAGCCGCCTTTGTGGCAACGTTGCACCGCTGGAATTGCCATGATTCTTTGCTGTTGTACTTCAGCTTGATGTCAGCAGAGAATAGCCGCTTTATCTGTTGTTCAACCTGTTTCCTGGTACGACTGTCCAGCCCTACACCAATTGATCTTAAAAAATCGCTAAAACACTTGCCAAGAACAATCCGGCGGCTATTCGTCCGGACAATCTCAGTTACTAACCAACACGTTATCAAGCGGGGATAAGTACCATAAGGGATTCCATGATCTGGATCGGCTGTGATAATCAGGGAATATTTCCCACTGTCGCACCGATAATAAGGGGTTTTAGGGTCCCGGTGGGGAAAGGTGACTTGCACCAACGCTTTCGCTTGGTAGGCAATTTGACCGGCCGTTTTGGCCGGGACCTGCTCTATTTCAACCGCTTGTGTCAACAGCTTTTCGACCTTTTTAGTCAACAACGGTTTATCTTTTTTAGCTTTCTTAGTCAGTAATTTTTTAACTGCTATTTTTGCTTTCTCTTTGAAATCCTCTTCTGATACTCCCCACAATCCATTGTTTTCAAAGTATGTCTGTAAAATATTCCCTATTGCCGCCATAGGGTCAATTGTCTTGCCGGTCTTCTCTTGCAAGTATTCAATATAAAGCTGTAGCTCTTCAAAGACGGCCTTGGGTATCTCTATTTCCATTTCAGTGAATAACATGATTCACCCCGCTATTGAATAAAGAGTTTTCTTGTTTTTCAATTGGTCCTCAGTGTAACCCAAAGAAGTTTCAAGGTACGTTTTACCATTTTTACATTTAAAAATGTACGCCTTATGCCCTTCTTCTTCAGCTTCAATAATCTCAGTAATAGTGCTTACGCTCATTTCATCATCTTCATTCTGATACCGTGGACTGAATAAACTTACCTTGAAATTATCAAGGGTCCCGGCGGCGTATAATACGTCATGAACACTATTCACCATGACACGATTCCAATATGGCCCCTCCTCTTCATGGTTAATAGTGTATTCCACTCACTACTGTCCGGTTAATAGTTGAATAAGTTCAGTTGGTTGCGCTCAGGATAATCAGCATTTCGCTTGAGAGCCTCCGCAACCAGCGATGAAATGGGCTTTTTCTCGAACAAGTTGACCTCCAGAATCTGTAGAAAAGTGTAGAGCGAACACGGAACCCCCAACTTCTTTTTCGTGATCGCCACCAGCAGATAGATGCACAAGGCAACCCATATCTGGCTCTTCACGGCATTGACTGACGTTCCGATGAACGACTTGATCCGCAGGTGCTGTTTGATCCATTTGAAAAACAGCTCCACCTGCCAGCGCTGCTTGTAAATCGCAGCCACCGTCGCTGCCGGAATCTCGAAGTTGTTCGTGAGAAATACGAGTCGCTTGTTCCGTTCTTTGTCAACATAGCTGACCCGGCGCAGTTTCTCCGGATACCCCTTTTTCGACTTCTGCGTCACCAGGGTGATAATCTGGTCTGCCCGTACACCTGATTCCTTGTCCTTCGGATGGGAATATAACCGCTGGCATTTCAGGTTGTCCTTTGCCCGAACTACGAAGAATGCTCCCTGCTTGTGGATGGAGTGGAGCCGGGCAAAATCGACATACCCTCTGTCCATCGTGTAAATGGCATCCTTTGCAACCGGCAGATGGTCCAGCATCCTGACATCGTGGACCTTGCCAGTGGTAATAGTGACCCAGGTCGGAATGGGACCACGCAGATCAATGAGCGTATGCATCTTGACCGCCGCCTTGGTTTTGCGGAACTCGGCCCATGGGAACAGCGTAAGGCACAGGTCGATAGTGGTCGAGTCAAAGGCGTAGAGCGGTTGCGTAAGCTCAACGGAGATGGCATCAGCCTGGTACAGCTGCTGAGCTATGCCGATCAGTACATGACCGAAGTCTTGGAAGATACGCCAGTCCCTGCGCTCGTTCGCGTCGGCAAGGGTCGTGCGGGAGACATCACCACGAAAGCCGATGTGGTACAGCTTCTCCTGGTGGGAGTTCAGGCAGGTCTCGATATCCCGCAAGCTCTCACGGCCAGCCATCTGGGCATAAGCCAGGCAGAGGAACTGGTCATAGGTCGAGAACTTCTTCTCCCGATACTCGCCACGGTGTCGGCGAACGCAGAGATTGAATTCGTACCGGGGCAGAAACTGCAGAAGTTGTTTGAAAACGGTCGGACCGGTGTGCATTGCTCCCCTCCTGTAAAGGGAGGAAGGCTACACTCAGAACGAATTCATGTCGAAAAAAGAACAATTGTGCCAAAGAGCAATAAAGTTCAACAAGTTACAGCTGTACAATCAAAGTTTACCGGACAGTAGTATATTCCACTATAAAAATATCCATGTTGAGCATAATTCGTACACATTTGTAAGAAGCGGCCCCCGGATTGTCAAAGATGGGTGGAATCGGCACTCTCCATTGCTCATAGACTTCAAACATGATCTGTCTCCTTAAAAAGGTATGGGTCTATATGGAGCTTTACCCGCAATCATTCATTTTCGCAATCCCGGTTTCTCAGGTCGGCAAGATCACGATGCAAGGTCTGCATCCCGGCGCAACTGGCGGCGGCCTCAAGCCCTAGCATTTTCCCCCATGTGACAAGCCGTAGTTCTTCGGTTGCGGCGTTGTAGGCTTTTCGGGCCTCTGCGTGGTCGCTGGTAAGATGGGTTATAAAGGTCTGACGCTCTTTGCCGTTCATTGGTTCCCCTCCTTTATGTCCTGGGCAACGGCAAAGGCCCGTTTCATCCGTTCCGAAGTGTCCGGACGGCCTGGGCGGATTGTCGTGGTAGGATCATAATTCGCGGCGTTGACGGTAAATTGGACAATGCCAAGTTCCCGAAGATAAGCAACAAGGGTTTCTATTTTCCGAAATATGCGGACTTTCCCCCCCCTGACGCCTAATGCCCGTTCGGTCATGCCGTACTTAAAAATGACGCTCCACCCCCCCGGCTGGCCGATTACCTCGGCCCCCCGGATGGCTCCGGCTTCAATGAGCCGTTGCAGGATTGCATAATCTATAGTTTCCGTATTTGCCATTTTGCTTACCTCTGCCGGTCAAATCATTTGCAATGTTTATAACAAAATAACAGCAAACGTGCAAGAAAATTGTTTAAATTTTCCCTGTCAACTTAACATATCATCCCTTCCAGGACGCAAAAAAGGCCGGGGGGTTCCCGGCCTGGGGGTTCTGCGTTTCTTCTCTCACTCTTCAAGTTTTTCCCTCAGCCAGGCTTTACCCTCTTCCTCGGTGAGAAACCCATTATCTAGGGCTTTCTTTGCCCTCTCGCCCCATGGGATAGCCTCCCGGATGAAATCCGCGTCCAGTTCCGGGGAGTCGGTAAGGTCGATTTCTTCGTCCTTCATGGCCTCGATCCGGGGCCAGTCGGTTCTTGATTCCGGGGTTTTGCTCATCTTTCGTAGACCTCCCGGCGGTTGCCTACCCTCACAACGAGAATTACTAACGCCTCGTCTTCTATGCTGGTGATGATCCTATAGTCACCTACGCGGTATTTCCAAAAGTCTCCGAATCTGGAACCCTTCAGGGCCTCCCCGATACTGCGGGGATCGTCAAGGCGTGCGACACGCTCAAAGAGGAATTTCAAGACCCTCCCGCTTATTTGAGGGTCCAGCTTCTTTAATTCCCGCCGGGCGGCGGGGTCTATTTCAACTTTCCAGACCATATTCTTTCATCACTTCTTCAAGGGGTATGGTTTTGGTTCGTCCGGCCCTAATGTCTTCAAGGCGCTTCTCGGCCAAGTAAATGTCTTCCAGGTCGTCAAGATATTCAACAAGGGCCTCCCGGACGTAATAGCTTTTGCTCCGGCCGGTGGCCTTGGCGAGGGAGTCAAGGCGGGTTTCGATTTCCTCGGGCAGTCTGATTGCTAACATGGGCTTGTTCCTCCTTTGTTATACACGTATAACAAATTTTCCCCAAAAGAGCAAGCCCCCTACTTCCGGCCGAAGAGACGGCCGAAAAATCCCCGCTTCGGTTCCTGGGGAGGATCGGGGACCGGTACAGGATCAGCCGGGGGAGGCTCGGAAGGGTGGGCTTTGTGTTCCAGGAGCCGGTGAGCGGTGGCAAGCTGTCCGGTCAATTCATCGACTTTCCCTTGTAGCCAGGTTTCCCGCTTGTCGGCGGCCTTGATGGCCTCGCGTAGTGCTTCAACTTCGGCCTGTAAAGCCGCGTTTTTTATGTCATTTTCCCGTGTCATATTTTGTAAAGCATGAATGTCGCTTGACGGGTCGGGCGTTGACTGGCCTTTAGGGCC
The DNA here is from genome assembly GCF_000012925.1 of Geobacter metallireducens GS-15. Taxonomy (NCBI): domain Bacteria; kingdom Pseudomonadati; phylum Thermodesulfobacteriota; class Desulfuromonadia; order Geobacterales; family Geobacteraceae; genus Geobacter; species Geobacter metallireducens. The sequence continues at coordinate 5,642 of NC_007515.1, forward strand.
GGGCAAACGGCCGTTGAATACCCTCATCAGTTCGGCGGTGTCAATACACGGCTTTTCGTTTTCGTCTTTTTTCACCGTTAAAACGCCGGGTTTTATGTATTTGGTGTAAAGGTATTGACGACTTATCCCGGCAAGCCGGGCGGCCTCTGTAATCGTGACATTTGCCATATCAAGCCCCCTGTCATAACTTGTTAAGTGTTTACCATGAGGCTGTAAACCTAGCATTTGACAGGCAAAAAGGCAACGGAAACGAGAAAGGGCCGGGGGTTTCCCGGCCCTTCTGGGGGTACTGCCAGCCCGGCAAAGCTCCGTTGCCGTGTCTACCCAGTTTCAATCCTCGCCCTTGTGGGGCGCTCCGGCCTGGGCCGGTTACTTCTTTCCTTTGTAGTAGTCCAGCATGTTTTTTTCCGGTCCCGCCTTCGGGAGTTCCCCTTTCTTGAGGGCCTTTGCCGGTTGGCCGTCCGCCGTGTAACCCTCGGGGGCCTTGTTGCACCCTGCAACCAACATCGCCCCCATAACAACTACAACCAGCCCCATAATAACTTGTTTTTTCATAGCTTTTCCCTCCTTTGTGGTTGTGACCGATTCCGGCCGGTTATTTTTTCTTCCTGAGATAGTCGAGCATGTTTCTATCGTCCCCCTTTGGTAAGTCCCCTTTCTTGAGGGGCTTTGCCTTTTCGGCGGCCTGGGCGGCCATGTAGGACGATTGTTCACGGGCACTTGTTGCCATGATCTGCTGTAGCTGGATGAGTTGTTGCGCCACCATTGCCGAAATCTGGTTGCCCGCCTGGGCGGCGGCAAGCTGGCCGTCTGCGCTGTTGGAAGCGGCGACAAGGGCGTTGAGGGCGTCTTGATCGGTAGCGGCGTTGCTGATAAGGCCCTGGGCCAACATGGCGTCACGGACGGAGTTTTGAAGCTGCTGGTTTGCCTTGGCGGCCTGGGCGGCGTAGTCCTTCCCGCTCATGCCGTTGTAGGCGGCCATGTCCGGGTAATACTGGTCAAAAGCCCCCTCCGTGCGGCCGTAATCGTAAGTAATGCCCCTGGTCTTCTGCTGGATTTCGGCAAGCTGCCGAATGCCGTTCATGATCCGGCCGCGTATCTGGTCGCTGTTGAGTTGCCGGGCCTGTCGTATGGCAACTTCAAGTTGCTGGTATTGAGTGGCTAGTTGCTCGGCGGTGTTGATGGCCGTGGCTACCTGCTGCACGTAGCTAAACAGGTTCTGTGCCCAGTTGGTGTAATCGAGCACCGGGATTGTTGCATGAGCCTGGGCGGACATGCTCAGGATCAGGACGGTGACAATAAGTGCTTTTTTCATGGTTTGTTCCTCCTTTGCCCCCCATATCTTGTATCCTGGTCGGCTGGATCGTCCGGGCCTCGGCACAAGATATGGGGGTTACGTTGTTAATCGACGTGGAGCCGGACCCCTGCCCCGCCTCCGGCGCTGGCGTCCTGGGGAACTGCTCTTTGGCTCTGCTGCCATGCGTCTTGTAGGCTGCTCCGGCGGGGTTGGCCCTTACCGTTCCCCCCTCCGCTTCCGACGTTGGACCCTTGCAAGCTGCTGGTGCCTCCGCCGGTCCCCGTGGTCGGCGCTGGTTCGGTCTTCCCGGCATCGGTTGCGGTGGTGTCTGCGCTGCCAGTCGCCGGGGGTGTGGCGTCTGTGGTTGTAGCGGTGGTGTCTGCTGCCGGTGCCGGTGTGGGGGTGGCCTCAGTCTTCCCGGTGTCTGCTGCTCCTTTGGCTGCTGCATCGGCGGCCGGTTTAAGGCTGCTGCCTCCCGATGCCGGTTTGATCCCTCCGGCGCTCCCGGCTTCGGCGGCTGAAATGGCCCCGCTCTTGGCGGCCTGGAACGCGGACGCTCCGGGCATTGCTCCTGCTGCGGCTCGGGCAACGTTGCCAAGGAAAGAGCCGTTCCCGGCTGCTGCTGCGGCCTTGGCTCCGGCGAGGCCTCCGGCTACTGCTGCCCCTCCGGTTGCCATACCAGCGGCGGCCATGGCTGGTGCTGCTGCCCCTGCGGCGGCACTCAAGGCGGTACCGGCGGCGGCTCCGGCGGACAGGGAAGGGGACCCGGAAAGGACGGCGGAAGCCACACCGGGGGCCTGGGCAACCACAAAGGCAATAACGGCCACCGTTACACCTAATGTCATCATTTGATTAAACGTTGGATCAGGCCCAAGAGCCGGGAGAGCCAAAAGGACCGGCTGGATCACCGCCACCACGAATGACAAAACCATTAACTTGATCCCGAAGGCGATTATTGCGCCGATGGCCTTTTCCGACAAAAACGCGGTGTGCTTACTGATTCCGAAGGGGAGAAGGATGATACCAAGGGTGGAAACGATGCCAAATTCGATGAAGGTAATCATTATCTGACACGCCATGACGACATAAGCCAGAATCACAATTAGATAACAGCCGTAAGCCATGAGCCTGTCACCGATTGCAGTTATAGCCATGTGTTGTATAGCGTCATAGATTGGATCAGCAGCCAGAAAGCCCGCCGAAATCAAGGACGAAGGGTTTTTCATGGAAAAGGATACCCCCGCCCCTCCGGCCTTCAAACCTACCGCAATAAAGCCGTCAAGGATGATTTCAGCGAGGCCGGAACGGGCGACCCCTTGAACCAGAAAAATGAAAAAACCGATGGTGAGGATCTTTTTAACCAATGGGGGGATTATGTTGTCTTCCCCCCCCTTCAGGGCATGAAATGCCCCCAAGAGGACCATTTCGATTACTGCCAGGGCTCCGGCAATATACATGGCCCATGACAGCAAGGCCCCTTTGCCGGTCCCAAAAACGGAGTTAAAGGTTTCAAGTACCTGGGTGAGAATTTGAACATCTGGGGTTGCGGTTGCCATGGTGACTCCTTTCTTTTCGGCAGAGTGCCTTATTTGGCTATACCGAAAATGCACGAAAAACCCAAATTACAGCCTGTTTAGCGGTCCATGCCCTTCCCACGGTCAATATCCTTTTGCACCCGGTTAATCTGCTGCTGAATGTCTTTGACGATCTGGCGTCGGTCCCGTGGATCGGTGCCGGGTTCCAGCTTATAGGCCCGGTCTTTCTTCGGGTCGGCGGCAAGGGTCTTTTCGATCTTCTTCAGGTCTGCCCGGTAGGCCCTGGCCTCTCTGGTTTCCTGGTCAACCGCGTTGATTTTGGCCTCTTCCGCCTGTACCTGCTTTTGCACTTCAGGCCGTTCCAGGTAGCTATGGAGCCGGGCCGTGTTGACTTCGTTTGTGGCGAGTCGTGCGGTAAGCTCTTCTCTATTAATGGTTGATACTTTGCCACCGGCCATGTCGGTTGCGAGTTTCAGGGCTTCGGCGTCCAGGTCTGTCCGCTCTTTCTTGATTGCCTCGGAAATGCCTTTAGTGGCGGTCTGCTCTGCTACCCTTCGGGCGTCGGTTTTGCCGTCGATCTGGCCTTTTTCGGCAAGCCATTTTTCGCCCTGGTCGATCTTGGCCGTAATGATCTTGATTTCATCCCGGATTTCCGGGAGGAGCTCCCGGCCCTTGATCTGCTGGCCGATGCCCTGAGCCTTCTTCAGTTCGGCAATGTAGGGCTGTAGCTCTTTATTCGTTATCTCGATGCCAAGTTTCACGGCTTCGGCTGCTGCGAGGCGCTTCCAGGCCGTCGAGCCGGTAAGCTCAAAGGATCGGCCGAATTTCTCTTGACTCAGGAGGAGCCCCGCCTTGATCGCGGCCGGGTCGTTCTTCGAGTGGCCCAAAAAGAGGAGTTGACGGCCGGTGTCCCGGTAGGCTTCGGCCCCGCTCTTGTCCAGGAAAGAGACGTTGCCGTGTCTCGATACCTTGATTTCAAGGTCTTTCAGGGTAGTAAGCGGGGTTTTCTTTGCGGCCTCTTCTTCTCCTGTGGTGCCGGGCTCCGGGGCTTCAACTTCCAGGCGGTTCTTTTTCTGCCGTAGCATGTAGATAGCCGCTTCGTTGCCCTTGTTGGCCCGTTCGACAAGGTACTTGTCCCACCCCTTCTTAGCCTCGCCAAATTCGCCAAGGGCGGCCCGTTTCTCTGCGGCCCTGTCTTCTATCTCGGCTTTGCGCCGGGCGGCTCCAAGGTTGATTGCGGCCCTCTGGGCTCGTTTCTCGATGCCCGGAAGGTCCGATTCCTTCAGGGCCTTTACCTGCTCTTTCTTCCATTCGATAATCTCTTTTCTTCCGGCCGTGAGTTCGGCGGTTATGGCCTTGCGCTCCTCGGCGTGGTGCTTCCATTCCTCCTGATAATCCTTAAATTCCCGGTAAAGCTGCTTTTGCTCGGGCTCCACTGCAATCATCTTTTCCGTGTCGCTTTTGTAGTCGATCACGGGGGCAAGGTCTTTGACTCTGGCGGTCGGTTCCTGGTACGGGCCTAATGCTTTTTCCAGCCGTCCGCGTGATAGTTGCCGGGCGATTTCTGACGCCTTCGCGTGGTACTGATCCGGGTCGTTTCGGTCTACGATCACAAGGCCCTGATTCTTAGGATCAGGCCGGATATCCAGGTTATATTTTGCTGCTGCCCGGTGTAGATCGTCCCACGATCCGTCGGCGAGAGCGGCGGTTAAATCCTTCCCGGCCCGTTCCTTGGCCCACGTCTTAAAGCTCTTCTCCCCGGTTTCAATTTCCCGCCTTCTATTGCCCTGGTCCAGGGAAAACGGGCGGTCTGGATCATGGGACTTTTTGACGATTTCCCCCTTGTCATTAATCATATAGCTGCCGTTGTCACGCTCGAAACCATGTTGTAATTCCATCTCCCGGCAAGCCTTGTCGAGCTTCATTCGGTCCTTGTCGATGGGCCGGACATGACCCGTCCGGTAGTCAATCCGGTTGATACAAATGTGCAAATGATAGTTATCAGTGTCACGGTGGAAACCGGCCACGGCCTGTAAATCTTCCATGCCTAATGCCTTTAAGGCATGGTCAAAACATGCCTCTATTTCTTCTCTGGTCGGCTTCTCTCCCTCCCGCCACGAAAACCCGAAATGATAGGCGGCATGGGCGCTCTTCCCGGTCGATTCGACAAACTCCATTTCTTCAATGGCGGTGTTAATGTCGTCAACATTCCGGGTCAATTCGTATTCGACTTTTTCGTGTGGCTCAAAGTCTTTCCCAAGGCCACGAATGTATTTGATCGTAGCGGAAAAGCTACGACCGCCGGGGGCGTCCCATACTCTGCTAATCATCTTCGGCCCCCTCTTCTGCGGCAAATTGCCGCTGAATTGCCACGGCTGCCCGGCGGATTTCGTCCAGGGCAATATCAATATTCCCTAGGTTTTTTTGGGCCTCCTCGGGGGTGATTTCCTTACGGGTCATGAGGTATTTTTGCAAGCCGCCGAAGCGGCGAAGCTCACCCACTGCCCGGCGTAGATCGGCTACGGCGGCAATGGTCGTCTTGCTCGGCGTAGCCCGTCCATCGAGACAACGGCGGGCGAGTTCTCCGACAGATACCCCGGAGGCCGTGGCCTTGGCTGTGTAGCGGGAAAGGTCCTCGGCGGTAACTCTGATATGGATCATTTCACTTTTATTCCGGCGTTCGCTTCCTGACTTAGCTTTCATGGTGTGGCTCCTTTCTCCCTGCGCCTAGCAGGGACGGCCAAGGGCCGTTAAGGGGTTCGGGTCCGGGGCGTAAGCCCTGGCAGGACAGCTAGGGATATTGCGACGCCCGAAGGGCCAGGAGCAAATCCCGGTGTATCGACCGCTATTTATAGCGGAGATACAAGCGCTATCCTGTCTTCTTATACTCTTATTATATTTAGATGCAATATAAATGCCGACGCGAGGCGGAAACCCTTATTTCTTCGTTTACCCGCCGGGCTGGGTGTCATGGTGTGATATCATATATACAGTTTCAAGCCCTTAACAGTTGCGGTTTCACAGATTGCTATATGCAACATGATGTCACTTTGTAAGACAAAATGACGCCATGTTTTATGGCCGTTTTTATGCCGACACGGCACAGATAGTGCAAATATTCAATGTAAGACACGATAACAACAGGGGGTGCAACATGGGAAATGACAAAAATACAGCTAAAACGCTGAAAATCAGTAAGTCAAAAAGCGGACAGAGTGACGAAAAACCGACATATTCAGTTGACAAAATGCGTCAATGGTTGAATGACAACGCAAGTGACACAACGCCGGATAAAACGCCTACAATTTGGGATAGACTCATAGAAATCAAAGACGATATTGCAGCCGTCTACCCTTCCAAGATGAGCGCCGATAAAGTGGTGAAGGGGCTTAAAGACAATGGTCTTGATATTACAAAGACAACGTTCCTGACGTACTGGCAATTAATCAAGGCGGGGCATACTACACGGCCATCGACCAGCAAGAAAAAACAGCCGGTTTCTGAGCCTGAAAATTCCGGAAAAAATGAATCTGGTTTTGATGAAAACCCGGCTCCGGTTTCTGAGGAAAAAACGGGCGAGGATTTGAAAAATTCTGAAGGGGAAAAAGAAACCTACCCTTGCCCTAAGTGCAAACGTATTTTGACAGTTATGAGAGAGACAAAACCCGGCGTTCATCTGGGGCAAAAATACATTAGTTGCGATGCCGACACCGGGGGGTGTGGGTATTTCTCATATGACGACGGGAAATAAAAAACCCCTGCCATAAATGACAGGGGCCATGAATCAAGGCGGGCGCTCTTTGGACGGAAAACCCGCCTCAATCTCACAGTGGTTTTATACCACGGGAAGGATGGAAAAAAATGAAAAAAGAGTCTCCAAAACATGAACTGAAGTCGTTAAAGGATCTTCTCGACTTTGTGAGAGACTACCCGGAATTTATGGATGAAATCACGACAGCCATGCCAAAAGCAACCGCGTTGCCCGGCAGCAATCAATCAGACTTCATACAACCGATAATGCCCCACATTGTCAGGTTGAAAATTTGGGGAATGTCAGACAACTCTATACGTCAGCTTATTGATTTTGAAGGGCCATTTTATTTTGATCCTCGCGGCTTCGGCAAAGTGCTTCATACAGCAATAAAAAAATATGCGCGTTCTGTTCGTTATGAAATTGCCGAAGAAGTAGGAAAAATAATTCGTGAATCCGGCGGTGACGACGGCCATTTAACAGAGACGTACATGGATGAAGCTATCCATCTTTTCGACAAGTGGCGTTTCCCAGAAGATCAAGGCTATGAAAATGTCACTGATTACGAATTCGGCGAGGCTATTCTTTGGGCCATGCGGGGTTTTGATCCATCTCTTTATTTCCGTCGTGTGACTGCTCAAGTCCTGGGCCGGAAGATGGTAAAGCGGCTCAAGCTCCTTTATGAAATTGACTTTGACAGTAACGAGACTCATCCGGCCGAACCCGCCCACAAGGCGGCATAAAAAAACCCCTGCCATGAATGACAGGGGCCGTGGATCGCGGCGGGGTGCCCTCGGTGAAACACCGTCCCCGCCTTAACTCTCACAGTGGAGCTATACCACAGAAAGGAAGGAAAAACCATGGCCGCACAACGTTTTTTTGAGATTGGATCACGGGGGTTTGTTGTTAATTTCCGCATTATGTGCCGGGGAGGGTTCCAGGCCCATTGTCAGGACGTGCCACACCGGGCGAAGGGGACCACGATTGACGGGGCGTTTTCGGCGTTCCTGGAAACTCTCCCGGATGCCTGGGTGGATGGTGTAATAGACTCTCTGCCGGTCCAGGATCAACGACAAGTGCGGTTGTGGCGTCAGGATGAGGCGGCGTAGAAGGGCGAACGTCCTAAAATCGGTTTTGAGCGGTTTTCAGGTCAAGGGGATAGGCAACTATCCCCTTTTCTTTTTGGACGCAACAGCGGCCCGACAGGGCCGGTCAACCGCCCCCGCTTTTCGGGGTTGCCGTCGGCAATCCCCCCTTTCAACAACTCGCCTTTCCGGGGTCTGGTTTCTGTATCGTACCAGACAGAAAAGTAAGTAAAAAGTCAAGGTCGCAAGGGATTTCAACGGGTTAGCGTTTTCGGGGCTTCTTCGTGGCGTGGAGCAGGTAAAGGCCGGTGCCGATGATCCCGGCCAAGTAGATCAACAGGGACAAGGTACTTGTTTCGATCATGGCGTTTGCCCTCCCACGGCGACGTAAAAGGCCCCGATTGCCTCGGCTATCTTCTCGGCCTGGGCCTTTAGTTCCGGATTTCCCTGCAC